>NZ_JBHUPT010000003.1:0-6633 GCF_049056525.1 Leisingera coralii
GGATTTCCTCACCTTTTGCGGGCATTATGGTCTTGAAGCGGCGGCAACGCTTCCCACATCTATTGCCGAGGCCCGGACCGGGGCGTGCCGCAAAGCGGGCGCTGCCAATAACGCGGGCGCTTGAAAAAGGAGAGCAAGATGGACTTGAACAAGTTCACGGAGCGTGCACGGGGTTTTGTGCAGGCGGCGCAGACCATTGCGATGCGCGAGGGGCACCAGCGGCTGGTGCCGGAGCATATTCTGAAAGCTTTGATGGATGACGATCAGGGGCTGGCGAGCAACCTGATCTCCCGCGCGGGCGGTGCGCCTGCGCGCGTGGCGGAGGCGGTCGATGCGGCGGTTGCCAAGCAGCCCAAGGTGAGCGGCGACGCGGCGCAAATCTATCTGGACGGGCAGACTGCCAAGGTGCTGGATGAGGCCGCCAAGATTGCCGAGAAGGCGGGCGACAGCTTTGTGCCGGTGGAACGGCTGCTGATGGCGCTGTGCATGGTGAAGTCCAAGGCCAAGGAAGCCTTGGAGGCGGGCGAGGTTTCCGCCCAGAAGCTCAACGAGGCGATCAATGACATCCGCAAGGGGCGCACCGCCGACTCGGCCACGGCCGAGGAAGGCTATGACGCGCTGAAGAAATACGCCCGCGACCTGACCGATGCGGCGCGTGAGGGCAAGATCGACCCGATCATCGGCCGCGACGAGGAAATCCGCCGCTCGATGCAGGTGCTGTCGCGCCGGACCAAGAACAACCCGGTGCTGATTGGCGAGCCGGGTGTGGGTAAGACCGCGATTGCCGAGGGCATGGCGCTGCGCATCGTCAACGGCGATGTGCCCGAATCCCTGCGCGACAAGAAGCTGCTGGCGCTCGATATGGGGGCGCTGATCGCCGGTGCCAAATACCGCGGCGAGTTCGAGGAGCGGCTGAAGGCGGTGCTGACGGAAGTCACCGAAGCTGCGGGTGAGATCATCCTGTTCATCGATGAGATGCACACGCTGGTGGGCGCGGGCAAATCGGATGGCGCCATGGATGCGGCCAACCTGATCAAGCCGGCGCTGGCGCGCGGCGAGCTGCATTGCATCGGTGCCACCACGCTGGATGAGTACCGCAAGTACGTGGAGAAGGACGCGGCCCTGGCCCGCCGGTTCCAGCCGGTGATGATCACCGAGCCGACGGTGGAGGATACCGTCTCGATCCTGCGCGGCATCAAGGAGAAGTACGAGCTGCACCACGGGGTGCGCATCGCCGATGCGGCGCTGGTGGCGGCGGCGACGCTGTCGAACCGCTATATCACCGACCGATTCCTGCCGGACAAGGCGATCGACCTGATGGACGAGGCGGCCTCCCGCCTGCGGATGCAGGTGGATTCGAAGCCGGAGGAGCTGGATGCGCTGGACCGGCAGATCCTGCAGATGCAGATCGAGGAAGAGGCGCTGAAGCTGGAGGATGATGCCGCCTCCAAGGACCGGCTGGAGAAGCTGCAGAAGGAACTGGCCGAGCTGCAGGAGCAGTCCGCCCAGATGACCGCGCAGTGGCAGTCGGAGCGGGACAAGCTGGCCTCGGCCCGCGATCTGAAGGAGCAGCTGGACCGTGCCCGTGCGGAGCTCGACATTGCCAAGCGGGAGGGCAACCTCGCCAAGGCCGGTGAGCTGTCTTATGGCGTGATTCCGGGGCTGGAGAAGCAGCTGGCGGATGCCGAGCAGAAGGAAGAGCAGGGGCTGATGGTCGAAGAGGCCGTGCGGCCCGAGCAGATCGCCGCTGTTGTCGAGCGCTGGACCGGCATTCCGACCTCCAAGATGCTGGAGGGCGAGCGCGAGAAGCTGCTGCGCATGGAAGACGAGCTGCACCGCCGGGTGATCGGCCAGAACGCCGCTGTCACCGCGGTTGCCAATTCGGTGCGCCGGGCGCGGGCGGGTCTGAATGACGAGAACCGGCCGCTGGGGTCGTTCCTGTTCCTGGGGCCGACCGGCGTGGGTAAGACGGAGCTGACCAAGGCGGTTGCCGGGTTCCTGTTCGACGATGAGCACGCGATGGTGCGTATCGACATGTCGGAGTACATGGAGAAGCACTCGGTCGCCCGGCTGATCGGCGCGCCTCCGGGCTATGTCGGGTATGACGAGGGCGGGGCGCTGACTGAGGCCGTTCGCCGCCGCCCCTATCAGGTGGTGCTGTTCGACGAGGTCGAGAAGGCGCATCCGGATGTGTTTAACGTGCTGCTGCAGGTGCTGGATGACGGTATGCTGACCGATGGCCAGGGCCGCACCGTCGACTTCAAGCAGACGCTGATCGTGCTGACCTCGAACCTCGGCACGCAGGCGCTGAGCCAGCTGCCGGACGGGGCCGATGCCTCGGAGGCCAAGCGCGACGTGATGGATGCGGTGCGGGCCCACTTCCGGCCCGAGTTCTTGAACCGTCTGGATGAGACCATCATCTTCGACCGCCTGAACCGCGGCGACATGGACGGCATCGTCGAGATCCAGCTGGCCCGGCTGCTCAAGCGGCTGGCGGGGCGCAAGATCACCCTGGAGCTGGACGAGGCGGCCAAGACCTGGCTGGCGGATGAGGGCTATGACCCGGTGTTCGGCGCCCGGCCGCTGAAGCGGGTGATCCAGCGTGCGCTGCAGAACCCGCTGGCCGAGGCCCTGCTGGGCGGCGAGATCAAGGACGGCGACACTGTCCCGGTCTCGGCCGGCAGCGAGGGGCTGATCATCGGCGAGCGGCTGGGCACCAGCGACAAGCCGCGCCCCGATGATGCCGTGGTGCATTAAGCCGTGCATTAAACGGCCGTGCTTTAAGCGCAGGATGTGAACCGGAAAGGCCCGCCCGCTGTGGCGGGCTTTTTCATGTCTGCCCGGGCGCGCATTTTGCGGCAGGGGCGGAAAGCGCTAGACTGGCAGCTGTTCCTAGAACAGGCGCCGGTTCCATGATCCGTATCAGGCGCAGAACGGCCTTTGCCGCATTTCTCCTCGTGCTGCTGTGCGGCGCGCTGGCGGCCTATGTGCTGGACGGGCAGGCGCGCCCGGTGGAGGACATGATTGCCTGGCTGCGCAGCACAGGGGCCTGGGCGCCGCTGGCGGTGATTGTTCTGATGGTGGTGCATTCCTTTGTGCCGTTTCCGGCGGAAATCCTGGCGCTGTGTGCGGGTGCGATCTTTGGCACGCTGCTGGGGGCGGCGCTGATCTGGACCGGGGCAATGCTGGGGGCGCTGGTGGCCTTTTGGATCGCGCGCCGGCTGGGGCAGGAGACGGTCCGGGCCTGGCTGAGCGAGGCGCAGGCGCGGCAGCTGGATGTCTGGACCGATGAGCGGGGGGCGCTGGCGCTTCTGGCCGCGCGCCTGATCCCGGTGATCGCCTTTAACCTGATCAATTACGCTGCAGGTCTGACCCGGGTCCGCCTTTGGACCTTTGTATGGACCACGGCGCTGGGCATCCTGCCGGTGACGCTGCTGTCCACATGGTTTGGGGCGCAGATGCTGGATATGGACTGGCCGGTGCTGGCGGCGGTTTCAGCCGGGTTGCTGATTGTCCTGTTTGCCATGCACCGGCTGGCGCGGCCCTGGCTCTGATAGCCGGGCCGGGCGATGCGGAAGAACGCGGGTTAACTGGCCGCCGCCGCTTCCTTGGCCAGCCGCCGTTCCTGTTTCCGGCGCAGGACCTCCATGCGCGGCTCCCAGTCGTAACGGGGATCTTCGGTGGTGGCCGACCAGTAGAGCTTGCCGCCATAGCGCCAGGGGTCGAGCACGATGCCCTCGTAGATGCCGTCGCCCTTGGCGGCGATCACCGCGGTGCTGTGGTCGATGCGGAAATCGCTTTTCGGCTCGGCGATGGCGCGCAGCATCGACAGCGTCCGGAAGTTCTCCTGATTGAGGCGGGCCTGCATGTCCTCGGCGTAATGCACGCAGACGCCGCGCTCCTTGACGCCGCTATTTACCAGCGTGTTGTGAATGATCGGCGAAGTGGTGACATTATACTGCTCGGCCAAGTGGGCGGAGTAGCTGTAGGCGATCTCTGCCGCGCGGCGCGCCTCGCCCGGGTCGACCTCAGGATCCAGCGACTGCAGGGCGAGGGAAAGCTCCTCGACATTGTTCTTGGCCGCGGTGGGAGCGGTGGCGCAGCCTGCCAGCGTGGCGGCGGCCAGTATCATCAGGGAAGCAAGGAAGGATTTCATCAAGGTCTGCCCGTGCCGGAAATTCTGTTTCCGGCCAGCATAATCAAATCGGACGGGCAGTGCAGCGGGGAATTTTTGGCGGGCGGTCTATTCCTCGATCGCTTCCTTCACGATGCCGTCCAGCAGCTCCTGGATCACCTGCATCTCCCCCTCAGGGAAGGCGCGGAAGCCGATGCTGACCTCCTGCGTGTCCGGCAGCTGGGCCACGAAGATGTTGTAGGGGCAGAAAGTGATATTCATCGGGTCCGCCTCCATCACCTGGCGCGACAGCTGGGCGGAGCAGAAGGAGAACACCTGTGCGTTCTGAAACAGCACCACGTCAGAGCCGACATCGGCGCGGGTGCGCTCCAGCATCTCGCCCACGTGGCTGACGTGATCGACCACCAGCCCGCGGTTGGTGATGGCGCTTTCCAGGCCGAAGATCACATCGTCATAGGCCAGCGCCGTCGTGTGGAGCACGGCCTCCTGCGCTGCGGCGGTCTGTGCGGTGAGGGCGAGGGCGGCTGCGGCGATGTGCTTTTTCACGGGTTGTCTCCCTGTTCGGCCGCCGGGCTGGGGTGCCGGTCCGGGGCGGCCTTGTAAAACATATTTTGATGTTTGCATGGGATCGGCCATTCTGCCACCCGGAAAATTGCCGCGGTTCCTTTTTCCTGCGTCCCGCATTCATGCCCGGTGAAGGATTGGGTGTTACATTACAGGCCTCTCGCGCAGTCGTGACCGGATATGTTTTGGGTTTTGCGCACTGCGCCGTTACCCATGTGTGACAGGATAATCAGGAGACATAGATGGCAGGCCGCTGGACCAACGACTTGACCCATGCAGATGCGACCCCGGAAGCCGTGTTCTGGAACCGCCGCCGGATCATGGCCGGGCTGGCAGGCTCCGGGCTGGCTGCGGCGCTGGGCGCGCGGGCGCAGGCCGAAGGGGATCGGGCGGAAGAACTGCGGGCGCAACAGGAGCTGGAGCCCAACACCTGGGAAGAGGTGACCAGCTATTGCAACTTCTATGAGTTCGGCACCGGCAAGGGCGATCCGTCCAAATATGCGGAGCGGATGACCATTGAGCCCTGGAGCGTCACGATCGATGGCCTGGTGGACAAGCCGGGCGACTATTCGTTTGAGCAGATCCTGGAGGAGATGACGCTCGAGGAGCGCATCTACCGGTTCCGCTGTGTCGAGGCCTGGTCGATGGTGGTGCCCTGGCAGGGGTTCGAACTGGCCGACCTGCTGAACCTGGCCGGCGTGCAGGAGGACGCGAAATACGTGGCCTTCGAGACCCTCTACCGCCCGTCCGAAATGCCGGGCACCGTCTACAAGGTGCTGGACTGGCCCTACCGCGAGGGGCTGCGCCTGGATGAGGCGATGCATCCGCTGACGATCATGGCGACCGGCATCTTCGGCAAGCCGCTGCCCAACCAGAACGGCGCGCCGCTGCGGCTGGTGGTGCCGTGGAAATACGGCTTCAAATCGATCAAGTCAGTGGTGCGGATCACTCTGACCGATGAGGAGCCGCCCACCAGCTGGAACATGGCCAACCCGCGCGAATACGGTTTCTATAGTAATGTGAACCCGAATGTCTCGCATCCGCGCTGGAGCCAGGCCAGCGAGCGCCGCATCGGCGGCGGTCTGTTCGCGCGCCGCCGGCCGACGCTGATGTTCAATGGATACGAGGCCGAGGTCGCCGCCCTGTATGAGGACATGGACCTGGGCGAATATTTCTGAGGAGGCCGCGGATGGAATTTGCAAACCAGCTTCTCCGGCGCCTGCCTGTCTGGGCGGTCTACCTTCTCGGCGCGCTGCCGGCGCCCTGGCTGTTCTATCTTGGCCTGACGGGCGGCCTCGGCGTGGAGCCGATCAAGGCGCTGGAGCATGAATACGGAGAGCTGGCGCTGCAGCTTTTGATCCTGACGCTGGCCATTTCCCCGCTGCGCCGCCTGCTGGGCCTCAACCTGATGAAGTTCCGCAGGGCGGTTGGGCTGCTGTGCTTCTTTTATGTCCTGTGCCACCTGCTGGTCTGGCTAGTGCTGGATGTGCAGATCCTGGGCCAGATCCTCACCGATATTGCCAAGCGTCCTTATATCACCATTGGAATGGGCGCCTTTGTCCTGATGCTGCCGCTGGCGCTGACCTCCAACAACCTCTCGGTCCGCAAGCTCGGCCGCGCCTGGTCCCGGCTGCACCGGCTGACCTATGCCGCTGCTGTGCTGGGCGCTGTGCATTTTGTGATGGTGTCGAAGGGATTTCAGATTGAGCCGCTGATCTACCTGGGGCTGGTGCTGTTCCTGCTGGCACTGCGCCTGGCCGGCAGCCGCTGGCTGAGACAGGCATCGGGGGCGCTGGTCTCCAGCAGGACCTAGATCCGGAGTTTTTGGAATGCGTCCGAAGGGCGGCCGTTGTGCCGTCCTTTTTTGTTTTGTGGCTCTGCCCCCGGCCCTTTGGGCCTCCCCCGGGATATTTGTGGCCAGAAGAAGGGCGGAG